>NZ_CP142362.1:0-35000 GCF_035918395.1 Mycolicibacterium sp. ND9-15 | reverse complement strand
TACTTCTCAGTGACCGATAGCGGATCAGTACCGTGAGGGAATGGTGAAAAGTACCCCGGGAGGGGAGTGAAAGAGTACCTGAAACCGTGTGCCTACAATCCGTCAAAGCCCCCGCTTGTCGTGGGGTGATGGCGTGCCTTTTGAAGAATGAGCCTGCGAGTCAGGGACATGTCGCGAGGTTAACCCGGGTGGGGTAGCCGCAGCGAAAGCGAGTCTGAATAGGGCGTATCACGTCAGCAGTGGCGTGTGTAGTGGTGTGTTCTGGACCCGAAGCGGAGTGATCTACCCATGGCCAGGGTGAAGCGCGGGTAAGACCGCGTGGAGGCCCGAACCCACTTAGGTTGAAGACTGAGGGGATGAGCTGTGGGTAGGGGTGAAAGGCCAATCAAACTCCGTGATAGCTGGTTCTCCCCGAAATGCATTTAGGTGCAGCGTTGCGTGTTTCTTGTTGGAGGTAGAGCTACTGGATGGCCGATGGGCCCTACTAGGTTACTGACGTCAGCCAAACTCCGAATGCCGACAAGTCAAAGCGTGGCAGTGAGACGGCGGGGGATAAGCTCCGTGCGTCGAAAGGGAAACAGCCCAGATCGCCGGCTAAGGCCCCTAAGCGTGTGCTAAGTGGAAAAGGATGTGCAGTCGCGAAGACAACCAGGAGGTTGGCTTAGAAGCAGCCACCCTTGAAAGAGTGCGTAATAGCTCACTGGTCAAGTGATTGTGCGCCGATAATGTAGCGGGGCTCAAGCACACCGCCGAAGCCGCGGCAGCGCACACCTTTTGGTGTGTGTTGGGTAGGGGAGCGTCCTGCATCCGGTGAAGCCACAGAGTGATCTAGTGGTGGAGGGTGTGGGAGTGAGAATGCAGGCATGAGTAGCGATAAGGCAAGTGAGAACCTTGCCCGCCGGAAGACCAAGGGTTCCTGGGCCAGGCCAGTCCGCCCAGGGTGAGTCGGGACCTAAGGCGAGGCCGACAGGCGTAGTCGATGGACAACGGGTTGATATTCCCGTACCCGTGTATGAGCGTCCCTGACGAATCCATTCTGCTAACCACCCAAAACCTGGCCGACTGATCCCTTCGGGGTGATGGGGTCGGGGGCTGCGTGGGACCCGTGTGGGTAGTAGTCAAGCGATGGGGTGACGCAGGAAGGCAGCCGTACCAGTCAGTGGTAATACTGGGGCAAACCGGTAGGGAGAAACCCAGGCAAATCCGGGTTTCACATATCCTGAGAGGTGATGCATAGCCGAGTGAGGCGAATTCGGTGATCCTATGCTGTCGAGAAAAGCCTCTAGCGAGCGCATACACGGCCCGTACCCCAAACCAACACAGGTGGTCAGGTAGAGAATACCAAGGCGTACGAGTGAACTATGGTTAAGGAACTCGGCAAAATGCCCCCGTAACTTCGGGAGAAGGGGGACCCACACACCGTCAACACCCTTTGCGGTGGGCAGCGGGAGTGGGTGGCACAAACCAGTGAGAAGCGACTGTTTACTAAAAACACAGGTCCGTGCGAAGTCGCAAGACGATGTATACGGACTGACGCCTGCCCGGTGCTGGAAGGTTAAGAGGACCCGTTAACCCGCAAGGGTGAAGCGGAGAATTTAAGCCCCAGTAAACGGCGGTGGTAACTATAACCATCCTAAGGTAGCGAAATTCCTTGTCGGGTAAGTTCCGACCTGCACGAATGGCGTAACGACTTCTCAGCTGTCTCAACCATAGACTCGGCGAAATTGCATTACGAGTAAAGATGCTCGTTACGCGCGGCAGGACGAAAAGACCCCGGGACCTTCACTACAACTTGGTATTGGTGCTCGATACGGTTTGTGTAGGATAGGTGGGAGACTGTGAAGCCGTCACGCCAGTGATGGTGGAGTCGTTGTTGAAATACCACTCTGATCGTATTGGGCCTCTAACCTCGAACCGTCTATCCGGTTCAGGGACAGTGCCTGGCGGGTAGTTTAACTGGGGCGGTTGCCTCCTAAAAAGTAACGGAGGCGCCCAAAGGTTCCCTCAACCTGGACGGCAATCAGGTGTTGAGTGTAAGTGCACAAGGGAGCTTGACTGCGAGACGGACATGTCAAGCAGGGACGAAAGTCGGGACTAGTGATCCGGCACCCCCGAGTGGAAGGGGTGTCGCTCAACGGATAAAAGGTACCCCGGGGATAACAGGCTGATCTTCCCCAAGAGTCCATATCGACGGGATGGTTTGGCACCTCGATGTCGGCTCGTCGCATCCTGGGGCTGGAGCAGGTCCCAAGGGTTGGGCTGTTCGCCCATTAAAGCGGCACGCGAGCTGGGTTTAGAACGTCGTGAGACAGTTCGGTCTCTATCCGCCGCGCGCGTCAGAAGCTTGAGGAAACCTGTCCCTAGTACGAGAGGACCGGGACGGACGAACCTCTGGTCCACCAGTTGTCCCACCAGGGGCACCGCTGGATAGCCACGTTCGGACAGGATAACCGCTGAAAGCATCTAAGCGGGAAACCCCCTCCAAGACCAGGCTTCTCACCCATCAAGTGGGATAAGGCCCCCCGCAGACCACGGGATCGATAGACCAGACCTACACACCCAGCAATGGGCGCAGGGAACTGGCACTAACCGGCCGAAAACTTACACACACTCGCAACCACACCCCACACAAACCAACCACACCCCACCACCAAAAACACCACCGGCCACACCACGTGAACACCCCAAAAAAATAGAGTTACGGCGGTCAACAGCGGCAGGGAAACGCCCGGACCCATCCCGAACCCGGAAGCTAAGCCTGCCAGCGCCAATGATACTGCCCAACCCGGGCGGAAAAGTAGGACACCGCCGAACACAAATTAGGATTACCCCCCACCGTTTCGTGGGGGGTAATTCTATTTCGCGACAATTGATTACGTATTATCGCAGAACTCGTCCATCCGGTAGAAAGGCATACGTGGCTGAGGACAGAAGGGGTGGCGACAACGGGCGCCGGCCGCAGCGTTCGGCACCGCGTAGTTCGGGTCCGAACCGGGCTCGACGATCCCAACCCAGAGCGGACGGTGAGCCACGTCCGTCGGCCGGCCCGCAGCTCCCGGAAGGCATTGAGGCCAGGCAACTTGCGCCCGATGTCCGCGGTGAGCTCACCACGTTGGACCGCTCCACCGCCGACTTCGTGGCCCGTCACCTGGTGGCCGCCGGCCAACTCATCGACGACGATCCGCAGGCGGCGCTCGAGCACGCCCGCGCCGCCCGTGCCCGCGCCGCCCGAATCGCCGCAGTGCGCGAAGCCGTCGGAATCGCCGCCTACCACTGCGGGGACTGGGCGCAGGCGCTCGCCGAACTCCGCGCCGCCCGGCGGATGGGCAGCAGATCCCCGCTGCTGGCGTTGATCGCCGACTGCGAGCGCGGCGTCGGACGCCCGGAGCGGGCCATCGAACTGGCCCGCAGCCCCGAAGCCGCCCAGCTCACCGGTGACGACGCCGACGAACTGCGGATCGTGGTGGCCGGCGCCCGGGCCGACCTCGGGCAGCATGAGCAGGCCTTAGCGCTTCTGTCGACACCGCAACTGGATCCGACGCGTACCGGGCAAACCGCGGCACGCCTGTTCTATGCGTACGCCGAAACACTTCTGGCGTTGGGCCGCAACGGCGATGCGCTGCAGTGGTTCATCAATGCCGCTGCCGCCGATGTCGACGGTGTCACCGACGCCGAAGAGCGCATCACGGAGCTCTCCTGAGGTGAGCACCCTCGCACACGAGCATGACTGCCTCCTCCTGGATCTCGACGGCACCGTGTTCCGCGGACGCGAAGCGACCGTTGGCGCAGTCGACACGCTGGCCGCCATCGGCGCACGCACCCTCTACGTCACCAACAACGCGTCGCGAGAGCCGGCCGAGGTAGCCCAGCACCTGCACGACTTGGGTTTCGCCGCGGCACCCGAGGACGTCGTCACCAGCGCTCAGAGCGCCGCGAAACTCCTGGCCGACCAATTACCGCCTGGCGCAATCGTTCTCGTGGTCGGCACGGAAGCGCTGGCGGCGGAGATCACGAGCGTCGGGCTCAAACCCGTTCGGCAGTGGTCGGACGGGCCGGTCGCCGTCGTCCAAGGTCACTCACCGCAGACCGGTTGGCCGGATCTGGCCGAAGCGGCGTTGGCGATCCGGGCCGGCGCACTGTGGGTGGCGGCCAATGTGGACCTGACGCTGCCGTCCGAGCGAGGCCTGCTGCCCGGCAACGGATCGATGGTGGCAGCACTGCGCGCGGCGACCGACCGCGTGCCCCAAGTGGCGGGCAAGCCCCAACCGACCCTGCTCACCGACGCGTTGGCCCGCGGTTCGTTCCAGGCTCCCCTCGTGGTGGGCGACCGCCTCGACACCGACATCGCCGGGGCGAACGCCGCCGGCCTGCCCAGCCTGCTGGTCCTCACCGGCGTCAGCACCGCTGACGACCTCGTCCGCGCGGTTGCCTCGGAGCGACCGGACTACCTGGCCGAGGATCTGCGTTCGCTCGTTGCCCCCGCGGATACGCTGCGCATCGCGCCGCAGTCGGCCTGGCGCGTCGATGTCGGTCCGTCGGCAGTGACGGTGCACTTCACTGGCCGCGATCCCGGCGACCCCCTGTCGGTGGTACGAGCTACCGCCGATGCGGTGTGGAAGGCCAAGCTCGACGGCCGAACGTTGACCCTGACTGCCGGAGACGACACCGCGCAACAGGCGCTGCAGCGCTGGTCCATGCTTGCCGGGGCGGATCGGCTAGCGTGAACACCGACATGAGTACCGACCCCGAACAGATCCGCGCACGAATCGCGGAGTTGCTGGCAGATCTGCCTGACCCCGCGCAAGAAGGCGTCAACCTGACCGACGCCGACGTCGAACTTCTCGCGGCGCGGCTGGAAGAGGCGCACGACATGCTCGTGCAGGCACTCGAGTCGGTCGAGAAAGGCTGAGCGCCGTGGCACGGCGCGCACGGGTGGACGCCGAACTGGTGCGACGGGGCCTGGCCCGGTCCCGCCAGCAGGCCGCCGAGCTGATCGGTGCGGGGCGGGTGAGCATCGACGGCATGCCCGCAGCCAAGCCCGCCACCGCCGTCTCGGTCACGGCGAACCTCAGCGTGGAGGGCGCCGACGGGCGCGCATGGGTATCGCGGGGTGCGCACAAGCTGATCGGTGCGCTGGACGCCTTCGGACTGACCGTGGCGGATCGCCGATGCCTGGACGCCGGCGCATCGACCGGGGGTTTCACCGAAGTGCTGCTCGATCGCGGCGCATGCCAGGTGATCGCCGCGGACGTCGGCTACGGCCAGTTGGCCTGGCCGCTGCGTACCGATCCGCGAGTGACCGTGATGGAACGCACCAACGTGCGCGAGCTCACGGCCGAGGCGATCGGTGGTCCCGTCGACCTCGTCGTCGCCGACCTGTCGTTCATCTCGCTGTCCACCGTGTTGCCCGCGCTGACGTCATGCGCGTCACCCGACGCCGATATCGTGCCCATGGTGAAACCGCAGTTCGAGGTCGGTAAGGAGCGGGTCGGCGCGGGCGGCGTCGTTTCCGATCCTGACCTGCGCGCGGACGCCGTCCTCACCGTCGCGCGCCGCGCCGCCGAGCTGCGCTGGCACCCGGTCGCGGTCACCGCGAGCCCGCTACCCGGCCCGTCCGGCAACGTCGAGTACTTCCTGCACCTGCGCGGAGGCGGTGACGGTGGATTGCAGGGGCCGGAGCTCGAGCGCGCCGTACGCACCGCCGTCGCGGAGGGTCCGCAATGAACACCGACCGCACGATCCTGATGGTGGTGCACACCGGCCGCGACGAGGCCACCGAGGTGGCCCGGCGGGTGCAAAAGATGCTCGGCGACAACGGGATCGGACTCAAGGTGCTGTCCGCCGAAGCCGTCGACCGAGGCCCGGTTCACCTGTCGCCCGACGACATGCGCGCGCTCGGTGTGGAAATCGAAGTGGTCGACGCCGAGGAGCGCGCCGCCGAAGGCTGTGAACTCGTCCTCGTGCTGGGTGGTGACGGCACCTTCCTGCGCGCTGCCGAGCTCGCCCGCAACGTCGAAATCCCGGTGCTGGGAGTCAATCTCGGTCGTATCGGCTTTCTTGCCGAGGCGGAGGCCGACTCCATCGACAAGGTCCTCGACCACGTCATCACCCGCGACTACCGCGTCGAGGAGCGGATGACACTCGACGTCGTGGTGCGCGTGGACGGCAAGATCGTCGACCGGGGCTGGGCGCTCAACGAGGCCAGTCTCGAAAAGGGCCCTCGCCTCGGTGTGCTGGGAGCCGTGCTCGAGGTCGACGGCCGGCCGGTGTCGTCGTTCGGCTGCGATGGCGTGCTGGTGGCGACACCGACCGGATCGACGGCGTGGGCCTTCTCCGCGGGAGGTCCTATCGTGTGGCCCGACCTGGAGGCGATTCTGGTCGTGCCGAACAACGCTCACGCGCTGTTCGCCAGGCCGATGGTCACCAGCCCCGAGGCGGCCATCGCGATCGAGGTCGAGGCGAGTGGCCACGACGCACTGGTGTTCTGTGACGGCCGCCGCGAGATGGTGGTGCCCGCGGGGGGCCGGGTGGAGGTCACCCGGTGCGGAACCCCGGTGAAGTGGGTGCGCCTCGACAGCGCGCCGTTCACCGACCGCCTCGTGCGTAAGTTTCGGTTGCCGGTCACGGGGTGGCGCGGACAGTAGTGCTATCCGAGATCCGTATCGAGTCTCTGGGTGCGATCAGCACCGCGACCGCCGAATTCGACCGCGGTTTCACGGTGCTGACCGGGGAGACCGGGACGGGCAAGACCATGGTGGTCACGGGTCTGCATCTGCTCGGCGGTGCCCGTGCCGACGCGACGCGCGTGCGGTCGGGGGCCAGGCGGGCGGTTGTCGAAGGTCGCTTCACCACAACAGAACTCGGTGACACCGTGGCGTCGCTGGTGGAGGAGATCCTCGACTCCTCAGGCGCCGAACGCGATGATGACGGCAGCGTCATCGCCGCGCGTTCGGTCAGCCGCGGCGGACCGTCGCGGGCCTACCTCGGCGGACGCAGCGTGCCGGCGAAGTCGCTGAGCACCTTCACCACCGAGCTTCTCACGCTGCATGGGCAGAACGACCAGTTGCGGCTGATGCGCCCGAACGAACAGCGCGCAGCGCTCGACCGGTTCGCCGGCGTCGAAACGCCGTTGAAGCGGTACCGGCGGGCGCGGGAGGATTGGCTCGCGGCACGGCGGGATCTCCTCGACCGCACGCAGCGGGCACGGGAGTTGGCACAGGAGGCCGACCGGCTGAAATTTGGGATCGACGAAATCGACGCTGTGGCACCGCAACCCGGCGAGGACGCCGAACTCGTCGACGACATTCGCCGCCTCTCCGAACTCGACGCGCTACGCGAGGCGGCCCAGAACGCCCGAGCGGCACTAGCAGGCCCCGACGACCCATCATCGGATGCGCTCTCGGCGACTCACGGTGTGGCACAAGCTAAGTCCGCGCTGGAGGCGACGAACGACACGGCGCTGATCGCGCTGGCCGAGCAACTCACCGAAGCCCTCGCAGTGATCGCCAATGTCAGCGGCGAACTCGGCACCTATCTGTCGGGGCTGCCCACTGACACCAGCGCCCTGGAGAGCAAGTTGGCCCGTCAGGCCGAGCTGCGCTCGCTGACCCGCAAGTACGCGGCCGATATCGATGGCGTGCTCGATTGGGTGCGTGAATCCCGGGACCGGCTCGCCCAACTCGACGTGTCCGAAGAAGCGCTTGCCGGGCTGCAACGCCGGGTCGACGAGCTCGAGGCCAACACCGTCGCCGCGGCTGCCGATGTGAGCAAAGCCAGAACGAAGGCGGCCAAGGGCCTCGCCAAGACGGTGACCGCAGAACTTTCCGGGCTGGCGATGGCCGGTGCCGAGTTCACCGTGTCGGTCGGCCCGCTGTTGGCGCGCGCCGACGACTCCGCGCCGGTCACGTTGCCGTCCGGTGAGACCGTGCACGCCGGCCGCGATGGCGTCGACAACGTCGAGTTCGGTTTCGCGGCCCACCGCGGGACCGACGTGCTGCCGTTGCACAAGAGCGCGTCGGGCGGTGAACTCTCGCGGGTGATGCTGGCACTCGAAGTCGTGCTGTCCGCCTCGGCCGAGGGCACCACGATGGTCTTCGACGAGGTCGACGCCGGAGTCGGGGGTCGGGCCGCGGTGCAGATCGGCCGGCGACTGGGCCGACTGGCGCGCAGCCACCAGGTCATCGTCGTCACGCACCTACCGCAGGTGGCCGCCTACGCCGACGTTCACCTCGTCGTCGGGGGAGACGGCGGGCAGAAAAGTTCCAGCGGCGTCCGCCGCCTCGACGACGACGAACGCGTCGCCGAACTGGCGCGCATGCTGGCGGGGCTGGGTGAATCCGACAGCGGCCGCGCCCACGCCCGCGAGTTGCTGGAGGCGGCGCAAAAGGACCGCGCCGAGGGCGATTAGCCTCCCAGCACGGTGTCGATCAGGGCCGTGATGTACTCCGGGTCAGTCGTTTCGGCGGTCGAGTCGACCGTCGAGCCCTCACGTCGGATCACGGCGGCAACCTCGTGGAGTTTTTCGTACTGCGGCGGCGACGTGTTACTAATGTGACAAAAGGGACAGATGATACGGCGCGCCTCCGACAGATCGCTCGATGATCTCGACAAAATCGCCGCATGAAGATGTCAGCGCTGCTATCCCGCAATGCCAGTTCACGCCCGGGCATCACCGGCACGGCCCGCGTCGACCGCGACATTGATCGGCTCTTGCGGCGCATCACCCCGGGCGACATCGTCGTCATCGACGCACTCGACTTGGACCGAATCACCGCCGATACGCTTGTCGAGGCCGGCGTCACTGCGGTCGTCAACGCCTCGCCGTCGATTTCGGGGCGGTACCCGAACCTGGGACCCGAGGTATTGGTCGCCAACGGGATCACGCTGATCGACGACACCGGCACCGACGTCTTCAAGAAGGTCAAGGACGGCGCGCGGGTGCGATTGCACGAAGGCGGCGTCTACGGCGGGGACCGCCTACTGGTGCAAGGGGCCGAACGCTCCGACCACGAGATCCACGAACTGATGCACGAGGCCAAGAGCGGCCTGGTGGCCCACCTCGAGGCCTTCGCGGGCAACACCATCGAGTTCATCCGCAGCGAAAGCCCGCTGCTGATCGACGGCATCGGCATTCCCGACATCGACGTCGACCTCGACCGGCGCCACGTGCTGATCGTCGCCGAGGACGTCGACGCCGCCGCCGACCTCAAGGCGCTCAAACCGTTCATCAAGGAATACCAACCTGTGCTGGTCGGTGTCGGCACCGGCGCGGACGTGCTGCGCAAGGCGGGCTACCGGCCGCACCTGATCGTCGGCGACCCGGACAAGATGAGCGCCGAGGTGCTGCGGTGTGGGGCACAGGTCGTGCTCCCCGCCGACGCCGACGGCCACGCCGCCGGACTCGAGCGGATCCAGGACCTCGGCGTCGGAGCGATGACGTTTCCCGCCGCGGGATCGGCTGCAGACCTGGCGTTGCTGCTGTGCGACCACCATGGTGCGTCGTTGATCGTCACCGCCGGCCATACCGCCAGCATCGAAGAGTTCTTCGACCGGGCTCGCCAGCAGAGCAATCCGTCGACATTCCTGACGAGGCTCAAGGTCGGCGAGAAACTCGTCGACGCCAAGGCCGTCGCGACGCTGTACCGCAGCCGGGTGTCGGGCGGAGCGATCGCCATGCTGGTGCTGGCGGTGCTGGTCGCGGTGATCGTCGCCCTGTGGGTGGCGCGGGTCGATACGGCGCTGCTGGACTGGATCGTCGACTACTGGAACCGCTTCTCGCTATGGGTCCAGGGCTGGGTCACCTAAATGATCTCCCTACGCGCACACGCTATTTCGCTCGCAGCGGTGTTCCTCGCACTTGCCATCGGTGTCGCACTCGGATCCGGGCTGTTGTCGAACACCGTGCTGTCGGGCCTGCGCGACGACAAGCACACACTGCAAGAACAAATCAACTCGCTCACGGACGAGAAGAATGGCCTCAACGAGAAGCTCGGTGCGGCAGGGGAGTTCGACGCGCAGATGTCGTCGCGCATCCTGCGTGACACGCTCGTCGACAAATCGGTGGTGCTGTTTCGCACGCCCGATGCCGCGGACGACGACGTCGAAGCGGTGGTGCGACTCGTCGGTCAGGCCGGGGGGACGGTCACCGGCACGGTGGCGCTGACGCCGCAGTTCGTCGAGGCCAACTCCGCCGAGAAACTGCTGTCCGTGGTGAACTCGCCGATCGTGCCGGCCGGGAGACAGCTGAGCACCGCCTCGGTGGACCAGGGTTCCCAGGCGGGCGACCTGCTGGGCCTGGCGCTGCTGATCGACCGCGACCCGAAGGTGCAGAACGTCGACGACGGTCAGCGCGACACGGTGCTCGCCACCCTGCGCGACACCGGCTTCATCACCTACGGCGACCGAGTGGGTGCGGCCAACACCGTGTTGATCGTGACGGGTGGACCGTTGGGCGAGGACGCGGGTAACCGGGGCGCCACCGTCGCCCGTTTCGCCGGCGGGCTGGCGCCACACGGATCGGGCACCGTGCTGGTGGGTCGTGACGGCTCGGCGTCCGGCACCGCGGCGGTCGCCGTCGCCCGGTCGGACTCGGCCCTGACCTCCGCGGTGAGCACGGTCGACGACGTCGACAGCGAATCCGGCCGCATCACCGCGGTGCTGGCGCTGGGTGACCTGGCCAACGGGGGCCGACCCGGCCAGTACGGCATCGGCCCGGGTTCGACGTCGGTCACGGTCCCGCAATGACGCCTCCGACGGCGCGGCACCGACGCGGTGTCGCCCTCGGTGTTAGGGTGGGGTTCCGTGGGTCGGCAGGCCCCAAACTGGGAATCAGCCTAGAGACGTAAGCCCTGCCCGTCGTCACGGAGGTCGCTCTTGCCAGCATTACGCAAGCACTCGCAAACGGCCCCCAAGCACCTCTTCGTCACGGGCGGCGTCGTTTCCTCCCTCGGCAAGGGCCTGACCGCGTCGAGCCTCGGACAGCTGTTGACCGCGCGCGGCCTGCAGGTGACCATGCAGAAGCTCGACCCCTACCTCAACGTCGATCCCGGCACGATGAACCCGTTCCAGCACGGCGAGGTGTTCGTCACCGAGGACGGCGCCGAAACCGATCTGGACGTCGGACACTACGAGCGCTTCCTCGACCGCAACCTGTCCGGGTCGGCGAACGTCACGACGGGACAGGTGTATTCGACGGTCATCGCCAAGGAGCGCCGGGGCGAGTATCTCGGTGACACCGTTCAGGTGATCCCGCATATCACCGACGAGATCAAGGTCCGCATTCTCGAGATGGCCGCGCCGGACCCCGACGGGCGTCGTCCCGACGTGGTGATCACCGAGATCGGCGGCACGGTCGGCGACATCGAATCGCTGCCGTTCCTGGAAGCCGCTCGCCAGGTGCGCCACGAGGTCGGCCGGGAGAACTGCTTCTTCCTGCACTGTTCACTGGTGCCCTACATGGCGCCGTCGGGTGAACTGAAGACCAAGCCGACGCAGCATTCAGTGGCCGCGCTGCGCAGCATCGGCATCACCCCCGACGCGTTGATCCTGCGCTGCGACCGCGATGTGCCCGAACCGCTGAAGAACAAGATCGCGCTGATGTGCGACGTCGACGTCGACGGCGTCATCTCCACTCCGGACGCCCCGTCGATCTACGACATTCCCAAGGTGCTGCACCGCGAGGAACTCGACGCGTACGTGGTGCGCCGGCTGAACCTGCCGTTCCGCGACGTCGACTGGACGCAATGGAACGATCTGCTCCAACGGGTGCACGAACCGCATGAAACCGTACGAATCGCATTGGTGGGCAAGTACATCGACTTGTCCGACGCCTACCTCTCGGTGGCCGAGGCGCTGCGGGCCGGCGGGTTCAAGCACCGCGCCAAAGTCGAGATGCGCTGGGTGGCCTCCGACGACTGCGAGATCGACAGCGATGCCGCCGCCGCGCTGGCCGACGTGCACGGTGTGCTGATCCCCGGCGGGTTCGGCATCCGCGGCATCGAAGGCAAGATCGGCGCGATCCACTACGCCCGCAAGCGCGGTCTGCCGGTGTTGGGACTGTGCCTGGGGCTGCAGTGCATCGTGATCGAGGCGGCCCGCTCGGTCGGCATCACCGAGGCCAACTCCGCGGAGTTCGACCCGAGCACTCCCGATCCGGTGATCTCCACCATGGCCGACCAGCGCGACGCCGTCGCCGGCGAGGCGGATCTGGGTGGCACCATGCGGCTGGGCTCGTATCCCGCTGTGCTGCAGCCGGATTCGATCGTGGCTCGGGCATACGACGCAACGGAGGTGTCGGAGCGGCACCGGCACCGCTATGAGGTGAACAACGCCTACCGCGACCGTATCGCCGAGAGCGGCCTGCGATTCTCCGGGACGTCGCCGGACGGTCACCTGGTCGAGTTCGTCGAGTACGCGCCCGAGGTACATCGGTTCATCGTCGGCACCCAGGCGCATCCCGAACTCAAGAGCAGGCCCACCCGCCCGCACCCGCTGTTCGTCGCGTTCGTGGGCGCGGCGCTCGACTACAAGGCGGAAGAACGGCTTCCCGGCATGGACATCCCCGAGCACCGGTCCAACGGCGCCGAGCATGCCGACGAGGTCGGGGCACTGCTGCAAGAGCCCGCGACCCGTGGCTGACCACGACTTCGAGACGGTCTCCTCCGAAGTCCTCTACGTCGGCAAGGTCTTGGCGCTTCGCGCCGACGAAGTGCGCATGCCCGGCGGCCACACGGCGCGGCGCGAGGTGATCGAGCACTACGGCGCCGTCGCGGTGCTGGCGATGGACGGCAATCGCAACATCGTGCTGGTCTACCAGTACCGGCATCCGGTGGGGCGGCGGCTGTGGGAACTGCCCGCGGGCCTGCTCGACCTCGGCGGTGAGCCGCCACACGTCACGGCCGCACGTGAACTCACCGAAGAGGCCGGGCTGTCGGCCACCGATTGGCGCGTGCTCGTCGACCTCGACTCGGCGCCGGGGTCCAGCGACGAGAGCGTGCGGGTGTATCTGGCCACCGGACTCACCGACGTCGGGCGCGCCGAGGGGCACGACGAGGAGGCCGACCTGACGCTGCGGTGGTTTCCGCTCGACGAGGCGGTGCGTATGGTGCTGGCCGGTGAGATCGTGAATTCACTTGCTGTGGCCGGTATCTTGGCCGCCAACACCGTCGACGACCCGGCGGTGCTGCGGACCGCTGAGACGCCGTGGCCCGACCGGCCGACCGCGTTCGGTCGCCGTCAGGGGCATCCGTGACCACATCGTCTCCTCTTCGCGCAAGCGGTCCCCCGCAAGCGGGCGGTGCCCCCACATCGCCGTCCAGCTCGGCGCTCGACGGCCAGGTGCAGGGTTATCTCGACCACCTGACCATCGAACGTGGCGTGGCCGCCAACACGTCGAGCTCCTACCGTCGCGACCTGCGCCGCTACACCGAACACCTGACGGCGCGCGGCATCGATGACCTGTCCAAGGTGACAGAAACCGATGTCAGCGAGTTCTTGGTCGCGCTGCGCCGCGGGGACGCCGAGGCCGGCGCCGTTCCTCTGTCGGCGGTTTCGGCGGCGCGCGCGCTGATCGCCGTGCGGGGCTTGCACCGGTTCGCGGCCGCCGAAGGTCTCACCGAGCTGAACGTGGCCTCGGCGGTCAAGCCGCCGACACCGAGCAGACGGCTGCCCAAGAGCCTCACCATCGACGAGGTGCTGGCGCTGCTCGAGGGTGCCGGCGGCGACAGTGACGCCGACAGCCCGCTCACGCTGCGTAACCGCGCGCTGCTGGAACTGCTGTATTCGACCGGGGCCCGGATCTCGGAGGCGGTCGGACTCGACATCGACGACGTCGACACTCACGCGCGGTCGGTGCTGCTGCGCGGCAAGGGCGGCAAGCACCGGTTGGTGCCGGTCGGCAGGCCCGCAGTTACCGCGCTGGACGCCTACCTCGTGCGCGGACGTCCCGATCTAGCACGGCGCGGCCGCGGCACCCCCGCGATCTTCCTCAACGCCAGGGGAGGGCGGCTGTCGCGGCAGAGCGCATGGCAGGTGCTGCAGGATGCCGCCGGTCGGGCCGGCATCACCGTCGCGGTGTCACCGCACGTGCTGCGGCACTCGTTCGCCACGCATCTGCTCGACGGCGGGGCCGACGTCCGCGTCGTGCAGGAACTGCTTGGCCACGCCTCGGTCACGACCACGCAGATCTACACCATGGTCACGGTCAACGCGTTGCGCGAGGTCTGGGCCGGGGCTCACCCGCGAGCGCGGTAGTCCGACCGACACCGCGCTAACTGGTTGATCGCCTGCATGTCGTAAGTGAAATCCACCAGTCAGTGCCCGAAACGACAGTCACTGGCTGCCCTGATACTCGGACTCCAGGACCAGATCCGCGAGCAGCGTCTGGTACTCGGCGTGAGTCTTGTGTTCGGTGGTCTCGAACAGCTTGCCCTGCTGCTGGCGCATGTACTCCCGGTACCTCGGCGCGCCCGGGATCTTGACGTTGTCGGCGACGACGATCGAGCCGCGGTGCAGCCACCCGCGGTCGAGCATGCTCTGCAGATCCTTGAGGTAGGCGTTCTTGTCGTGGTCGAGGAACAGCACATCGAGCGTGCCAGCGCCGAATCCGTGCTCAGTGGCCAGCATGTCGAGGGTGCGACCGCCGTCGCCGATGGTGCCGACGACGCAGGTGACGCGGTCGCCGACGCCGGCGTGCGCCCAGATACGCCGAGCGATCTCGGCGTTCGCCTCTGCCAGTTCCACCGAGTAGACCCGCGCCGACGGCGCCGCGCGCGCCAAGCGCAGCGCGCCGTAGCCACAGTAGGTGCCGAGTTCGAGCACCAGGCCGGGGTCCGCGCGCCGGACCGCGGCGTCGAGGATCGCGCCTTTCTCGTCGCCCACGTTGATCAGAAATGACTTCTCGTAGGCGAACTTGTCGATCTTGGCGATGACGTCGTCGATGTCGCCCTGCCTGGCATTCGCGACGACGTAATCGGCGGCCGCCGCTTCACGTCCGTCACCGATCTGGCCTGTGCTCAAGATGTTGCGTGCGCCGACCGCCATGCGGAGGAACGACCATCGCAGCAGCGGCATGCGTTGCGTCAAACCCATGACGTCACCCTAAGCCGCGGGTCATGGCCTGATCGAGGCCAAAGTTGCCCGCGGGTCTCGCTGACCTGGCAGGCCCATCCCGTTAAACTTGCCCGGATGTCCGCCATCTCTGTGAGCTGCCTGACCAGCGACGGTCGGGCATGAGCGACGACGGAGGCGGGCCGGAACTGGGGCTGACCGGCCGTCCACCGCGGGATATCCCGGAGCCCGAGCCCAAGACCGCGCACGGCCCGGCGAAGGTCATCGCGATGTGCAACCAGAAGGGCGGGGTCGGCAAAACCACGTCGACGATCAATCTGGGTGCCAGCCTCGCCGAGTACGGCCGCCGGGTGCTGCTGGTGGACCTCGACCCGCAGGGCGCGTTGTCGGCGGGGCTGGGGGTGCCGCACTACGAACTCGAACACACCGTGCACAACCTGCTGGTGGAACCGCGGGTGTCGATCGACGACGTGCTGCTCAAGACACGGGTGAAGAACCTGGACCTGGTGCCGAGCAACATCGACCTGTCGGCCGCCGAGATCCAGCTGGTCAACGAGGTCGGCCGCGAGCAGTCGCTGGCTCGCGCGCTGTACCCGGTGCTGGACCGCTACGACTACGTCCTGATCGACTGCCAGCCCTCGCTCGGGCTGCTCACCGTGAACGGCCTGGCTTGCAGCGACGGTGTGATCATCCCGACCGAGTGCGAGTTCTTCTCGTTGCGCGGCCTGGCGCTGTTGACCGACACCGTCGACAAGGTGCACGACCGGCTGAACCCGAAGCTGTCGATCAGCGGCATCCTGATCACCCGCTACGATCCGCGCACCGTGAACTCGCGCGAAGTGATGGCCCGGGTAGTCGAGCGGTTCGGCGACCTTGTGTTCGACACCGTCATCACCCGCACGGTACGCTTCCCCGAGACCAGCGTCGCCGGCGAACCGATCACCTCATGGGCGCCGAAATCCGTTGGTGCCGAAGCGTATCGGGCATTGGCGCGTGAGGTCATCCACCGGTTCGGCGCGTGAGCGAGACGACGTCCGAAGCAGAGTCCACACAGGCCGGCTTCCAGGTTCGGCTGAGCAACTTCGAGGGCCCGTTCGACCTGCTGCTGCAGTTGATCTTCGCGCACCGCCTCGACGTCACCGAGGTGGCGTTGCACCAGGTGACCGACGACTTCATCGCCTACACCAAGGCGATCGGCCGGCAACTCGAACTCGACGAGACCACCGCGTTCCTGGTCATTGCCGCCACGCTGCTCGACTTGAAGGCGGCCCGACTGCTGCCCGCCGGGGAGGTCCACGACGAGGAGGACCTCGCGCTGCTCGAGGTGCGCGACCTGCTGTTCGCCCGGCTGCTGCAGTACCGCGCGTTCAAGCACGTGGCCGAGATGTTCGCCGAGTTGGAGGCCGCGGCGCTGCGCAGCTACCCCCGCTCAGTGGCGTTGGAGGACCGCTACTCCGAATTGCTACCGGAGGTGATGATCGGCGTCGACGCCGAAGCCTTCGCCCAGATCGCCGCCGCGGCGTTCACACCGCGGCCGGTGCCGACGGTGAGCACCGACCACCTGCACCATGCGGCGGTTTCGGTGCCCGAGCAGATCGGTAATCTGATGAACCTGCTGGAAGGCCGCGGGATCGGCCAGTGGGCCTCCTTCCGGGAGCTGGTCGCCGATTGCGATGCGCCGATCGAGATCGTCGGGCGGTTCCTGGCGCTGCTCGAGCTCTACCGCGCCCGGGCGGTAGCATTCGAACAACCTGAACCGCTTGGTGTGCTGCAGATTTCGTGGACCGGAGAGCGGCCGACACACCAACAGCTGGCGGTGGAAGACGATGAGTATGGATAGCGAAGACCTCGAGGACCTCGACGAGGCCGCGACGGACCTCGATCACGAGGGCACCGACCTTGGTATCGACGTCGCCGAGCCACCGGAAATGGAGGACGGTGAACTCGGGGCGGTGCTCGAGGCGCTGCTGCTGGTGGTCGACACCCCGGCCACCGTCGAGCAACTCGCGCTGGCAATCGAACAGCCGCCCTACCGGGTCGCGGCCAAGCTGCAGCTGATGGCCCAGGAGCACACGGACCGCGGCAGCGGCATAGATCTGCGCGAGGCGGGCGGCGGCTGGCGGATGTACACCCGGTCCCGCTACGCGCCCTACGTGGAGCGGTTGCTGCTCGACGGGGCGCGCTCGAAACTGACCCGCGCGGCGCTGGAGACACTCGCCGTGGTCGCCTACCGGCAGCCGGTGACCCGCGCCCGGGTCAGCGCGGTGCGTGGCGTCAATGTCGACGCGGTGATCCGCACGCTGGTGGCACGCGGACTGATCACCGAGGCGGGCACCGATCCCGATTCGGGCGCAGTGACATTCGCGACCACAGAGCTCTTCCTCGAGCGGCTGGGGCTCACCTCGCTGGCCGATCTGCCCGACATCGCGCCGCTGCTACCCGACGTCGACGTGATCGACGACCTCAGCGAAACGCTGGACGAGGACCCGCGTTTCATCAAACTCAGCGGAGCCCCGGCGCCCGAGCAGCCGTTGTCCTTCCAGGTGGACACCGATACGAATGACTGATTCTAAAGGTGTGCGACTGCAGAAAGTGCTGTCGCAGGCCGGAATAGCGTCGCGCCGGGTGGCCGAGAAGATGATCAGGGACGGTCGGGTCGAGGTCGACGACCGGGTCGTCACCGAGTTGGGCACCCGCGTCGACCCGGCGATGTCGGTGATCCGGGTCGACGGGGCGCGGGTGACGCTCGACGACACCCTGGTGCACCTGGCGATCAACAAACCCAAGGGCATGCACTCGACGATGTCCGACGACCGGGGCCGGCCGTGCATCGGCGATCTCGTCGAGCACCGGGTCCGGGGAAACAAGAAGCTTTTTCACGTCGGCCGGCTCGACGCCGACACCGAAGGGTTGATGTTGCTGACCAACGACGGCGAGCTGGCGCACCGGCTGATGCACCCGTCGTTCGAGGTACCCAAGACCTATTTGGCCACCGTGTTGGGCACGGTGCCGCGCGGGTTGGGCCGCGAGTTGCGCGACGGAGTCGAACTCGACGACGGGTCCGCACGCGTCGACGATTTCGCGGTGGTGGACAAGGTTCCCGGCAAGACGCTGGTGCGGGTCACGCTGCACGAGGGCCGTAAGCGGATCGTTCGCCGCATGCTCGCGGCGGTCGGCTATCCCGTTCAGGAGCTGGTACGGACCGACATCGGCACGGTATCGCTAGGCGATCAGCGGCCGGGCAGTATCCGGGTGCTGACGCAAAAGGAGCTCGGCGAGCTGTACAAGGCGGTCGGCCTGTGACGGCGCTGGTCATCACCGTCGACGGTCCGGCAGGAACCGGAAAGTCCACGGTGTCACGCGGTTTGGCACGTGAGCTGCAGGCCCGCTACCTGGACACCGGGGCGATGTACCGGATCGTCACGCTGGCGGTGCTGCGCGCAGGTGTCGACCTGACCGACGCCGCAGCCGTCGCCGAAGCGGGCGCGGTCGCCGAGTTGGCGGTCGGCTACGACCCCGATGAGGACCGTTCCTACCTTGACGGAGAAGATGTTTCGACCGAGATCCGCGGCGACGCGGTGACCAAGGCGGTGTCGGCGGTGTCGGCGGTGCCTGCCGTGCGCACTCGGTTGGTCGACCTTCAGCGGAAGCTGGCGGCCGGACAAAGCAGCATCGTCGTGGAGGGCCGCGACATCGGCACGGTGGTGCTGCCCGACGCCGACGTGAAGATCTTTTTGACCGCGTCGGCCGAAGAGCGCGCCAAGCGTCGCAATGACCAGAACAAGGCGGCCGGGCTGGCCGATGATTACGGGGCGGTGCTGGCCGACGTCAAGCGGCGCGACCACCTCGACTCCACTCGAGTGGTGTCCCCGCTGCGGCCCGCCGACGATGCGGTGGTGGTCGACACCAGCGCGATGACGGAGCCCAAGGTGATCGAGCACCTGAAGCGGCTCGTGCGGGAACGGGCGGGAGCGCAGCGATGAGCGAGGACGGCACGTGGGTCGACGAGAGCGACTGGGAGATCGCAGAAGGCTCCGCGACAGACATAGCCGAAGCCATCGAAGAGGCCGCGGTACCGCCGCCGGTGGTCGCGGTCGTCGGGCGGCCGAACGTCGGCAAGTCGACGTTGGTGAACCGGATTCTGGGCCGCCGCGAGGCCGTCGTGCAGGACGTGCCGGGGGTGACGCGGGACCGGGTGTCCTACGACGCGCTGTGGCTGGGTCGGCGGTTCGTGCTGCAGGACACCGGCGGCTGGGAACCCGACGCGAAGGGCCTGCAGCAGTTGGTCGCCGAGCAGGCCTCGGTGGCGATGCGCACCGCGGACGCGATCATCTTCGTCGTCGACGCGATCGTCGGCGCCACCACCGCCGATGAGGCGGCCGCGAAGTTGATGCAGCGCTCGGGCAAGCCGGTGTTCTTGGCAGCCAACAAGGTCGACAGCGAACGCGGCGAGGCCGACGCGGCCGCACTGTGGTCGTTGGGGCTGGGGGAGCCGCACCCGATCAGCGCGATGCACGGCCGCGGCGTGGCGGATCTGCTCGACACCGTTATCGATGCGCTGCCCGCGGTTTCGGAGATGGCCCCCGGCGGAGGCGGACCGCGCCGAGTTGCGTTGGTGGGCAAGCCCAATGTGGGCAAGAGCTCGCTGCTGAACCGGCTCGCCGGCGACGAGCGGTCGGTGGTCCACGACGTCGCGGGCACCACCGTCGACCCGGTCGATTCGCTGATCGAGATGGACGGCAAGCTCTGGCGGTTCGTCGACACCGCGGGTCTGCGCCGCAAGGTCGGACAGGCCAGTGGGCACGAGTTTTACGCGTCGGTGCGCACGCACGGCGCCATCGACGCCGCCGAAGTGGCGATCGTGCTGATCGACGCGTCTCAGCCGCTGACCGAGCAGGACCAGCGGGTGCTGTCGATGGTGATCGAGGCGGGCCGGGCGCTGGTGCTGGCGTTCAACAAGTGGGATCTGGTCGACGAGGACCGGCGGTACCTGCTGGACCGCGAGATCGAGCGCGAACTCGTGCAACTGCAGTGGGCACCGCGGGTCAACATCTCGGCCAAGACCGGGCGTGCGGTGCAGAAGCTGGTGCCAGCGCTCGAGAAGTCGCTGGAGTCATGGGATACCCGCGTATCTACCGGACGGCTGAATACGTTCTTCAAGGAGGTCGTCGCGGCCCACCCGCCGCCGGTGCGCGGCGGTAAGCAGCCGCGGATCCTGTTCGCCACCCAGGCGACCGCCCGGCCCCCGACGTTCGTGCTGTTCACCTCGGGGTTCCTCGAGGCGGGATACCGGCGGTTCCTGGAGCGACGGCTGCGCGAGACGTTCGGATTCGAGGGCAGCCCCATCCGGATCAACGTGCGGGTGCGCGAGAAGCGCGGCGCGCGGCGACGGTGATTTGTGGAGTCGCACCGGCGCTGGGCGCCGGTGCCGCTCCACAAATCGCGGCGACTAGCGTGGCGGGGTGCCCGTCGTCGACATGGTCCTGATCGCGTTGGCGGGTCTGGGAGCGGGCGCCATCAACACGCTCGTGGGCTCCGGCACGTTGATCACATTCCCGACGCTGGTGACGCTCGGGTTTCCGCCGGTGACGGCGACGATGTCGAATGCGATCGGCCTGGTTGCCGGCGGGGTTTCGGGCACCTGGGGTTACCGCCGCGAACTGCGCGGACAGTGGGACCGGCTGCGGTGGCAGATCCCGGCCTCGTTCGCAGGCGCGGTGCTCGGCGCGTGGCTGCTGCTGCATCTCCCGGAGAGCGTGTTCGAGCGGGTCGTGCCCGTGCTACTGGTCGCCGCGCTGGTGTTGGTGGTGGTGGGTCCGCGGATCCAGTCCTATGCGCGGGCGCGGGCCGAAGCCGCCGGGCAGTCCGCCGAGCATGTGTCGCGCTACCGGATGGCCATGGTGGTTTTCGCGACGTTCGCGGTCGGGGTCTACGGCGGCTACTTCACCGCGGCCCAGGGGATCATGCTGATCGCCGCGATGGGCACCCTGCTGCCCGAGGACATGCAGCGGATGAACGCCGCCAAGAACCTGCTGTCGTTGGTGGTCAACGTGGTGGCGGCGGTGGCCTACACGGTGGTCGCGTTCGACCGGATCAGTTGGCAGGCGGCGGGGCTGATCGCGGCCGGTTCGCTGGTCGGCGGCTACCTTGGCGCCCACTACGGGCGCCGGCTGTCGCCCAACGCCTTGCGGGCCGTCATCGTGGTCGTGGGAATGATCGGCCTGTATCGGTTGCTGACCGTCTAGACGCTTTGGGTATGGTTACGCAAACCGCTTGACCAGGAAAGGGGAGGCGAGTGGCCGCACGCTGGTTCCGCACCGCGCCGTCTGCCCTTTGCGCGCTGGAGCCGTTCTGGCCGTCGCGACGGGTCATCGCCTTCGACGAATGGTGTCGTGCGCGCATCTGACACGCGCCCACTGTCCGTCCGGTCGCGCACAATGCGCTGACCACTTCCGAAAGCAGTCGAACCTATGCGTTCGCTTCTGATGTTCACGCTCGTCGGTGTCGGCGCGCAGCTGGTCGACGGCGCGCTGGGCATGGCGTTCGGCGTCACCGCCTCGACGCTGCTGGTGCTCAGCGGGCTCGGCGCGGCCCAGGCCAGCGCGGCCGTGCACCTGGCGGAGGTCGGCACCACGTTGGCGTCCGGGTTGTCCCATTGGCGCTTCAAGAACATCGACTGGTCGATCGTGCTGAAGTTGGGCCTGCCCGGTGCGATCGGCGCTTTCGCGGGTGCGACCGTGCTGTCCTCGCTGTCGACCGAGCATGCCGCCCCGTTGATGGCGGCGATCCTGGTCGCGATCGGGATTTACGTGCTGTTGCGGTTCTCGCTGCGCAACCCGCCGGTGCTGCGCCACGGGGAGACGCCGCATACGGCGAGATTTCTCAGCCCGCTCGGGTTGTTCGGTGGATTCATCGACGCGTCCGGTGGCGGCGGATGGGGTCCGGTGACGACGAGCACGCTGCTCTCGCGCGGCAAGACTCCGCCCCGCACGGTGATCGGGTCGGTGAGCGCCTCGGAGTTCCTGGTTGCGGCATCGGCCTCATTGGGCTTCGGAATCGGCCTGCGCGAGGAGTTCGTCGAGAACCTGCCGGTGGTACTCGGGCTCGCGGTGGGCGGCGTGATCGCGGCGCCGTTCGCGGCGTGGCTGGTGAGCAGGATCAGGCCCGCATTGCTGGGCACGGCTGTCGGCGGGGTGATCGTGCTGACCAACAGCCAGAAGCTGTTGCACTACCTCGGCATCCACTGGCCGTGGTCGACCGCGGTGTACACGCTGATTGTGATCGCTTGGGCCACAGCGCTGTACGTGGCGTGGCGGTACCGGGTGGCCGTGAAGCCCGCGCCGATGGCCGAGCAGATCGAGACGGTGCCCGGCGTCGCTCGGTGACGGGCGCAGCGCACCGCGCTGTCCGCGTCTCAGTACCGCCGCTTGAAACGACGTCACCCGGTTGCGCATTGCGGTCGGGCTGACAGGATTTGAACCTGCGACCCCTACACCCCCAGTGTAGTGCGCTACCAAGCTGCGCCACAGCCCGCGAGCCCGCCGAGTATCGGACGGACGCGAGGGAACGATACCTTAGGCTTCGGCGGGCGGACGAAGCACTCCCCGTCCATACGTTGTTTTCGACGCGCTACAAGACAGCTCGGCTCGGCCCACGCGCCTCACCATCGCGCCCTCACCTTCTCCGCGGTCTGTTTGGCGATCCTGACAGCTGAGTCTCCCGGGTTCGCGCTGCACGTGTTGACGTCGATGATCACGTTGTTCTCCAGTGCCACCGCGTGTCCGCAACCCCAGCCCGGTGCAGCGGCATCTTGCTGAGTCGCGACGGTGCTCAGCACGCCATCGGCGTTGGTGATCGGCCCGACGGTCCACTGTGTTCCGCTCTGCAGGTGGCTGTACTCATGACATGTCGACCACCGCTGAGCGGAGGCGTCGAAGAAGGCGGCGGCCTTCTTCACCGTCGGGAACAGTACGACGGCCTGCTTCGCATAGTGCGCGAACTTATCGCCGTCGTTGAGGCTCTGGTCCTGTTCGGCCTGGAAACCGCTGTTGGCGTAGACCGGGGCCTCGGCCGCCCCGTCGATCGCCAGGCATTCCTGCGGCGCCATGGTGGCGCTGTTATCGGACATCGACGTCTGGGTGCTCGTGACCGCCATGTTCACCGCGCCCATCGCGGCGTTCACCTCTTCGGGGCTCAGCAGCAATTCGACCAATTCGCGCTCTACAAGCGGACGCGGAATCAACGAAGGGGTGGGAGTTGGCGTGTCGGCGTTGCCGACTGAACTCGCGCACCCGGCGACCAGAACACAGACCAGCCCGGCGCCGAGCGCGGTCATCGGTTGGCGCATGATTCCTCCCCATTGCGACTTCGTCCAACCAGCGTGGCGATGGCTCCTTCATCGCGGCGCGTGCAGCCAATGGTGCAGCAGCGTAGCCGTGGACTGCGCGAAATGGTGCGGTGTTTCTGATAACGATGAACGGTGCTTCTGATTACGATTGGTGCGTCGATCACTGCGCTGAGCCGCGCCGATAATACCTCGAACGCGTCGGGTGGCGCGTTCAGCCTGTTCCGTTGCCGTTCGTAGTCAACAGGATTCAGCAGGCTCGCAGTTGGTGACCTAGGCGGAGGAGTCGTCGGACTCGTCGGTGTCGTCGGACTCGTCGGGGTCGTCCGAATCGCTGGGTCGCGGGGATTCGTCGAGTTTGTCCGCGACTTTCGTCAACGCCCGGGCAAGTTGCCGCGCTTCATGGGGTTCAAGCGAGTCGCCGAACAACAGTTCACCGCTCTCGCTCGCGCGCTCCAGGTAGACCCGGTTCTCCTTGGCGGCGACGTTCCACTGGCCGGACTCGGGCTCTGCCATCGTTGTCGCCTTCCGACTCTGTGAACGCTCTATGGGCGGCTTTTGGCTCTTATACCCACCCACAT
Source organism: Mycolicibacterium sp. ND9-15 (assembly GCF_035918395.1). Lineage (NCBI taxonomy): Bacteria > Bacillati > Actinomycetota > Actinomycetes > Mycobacteriales > Mycobacteriaceae > Mycobacterium > Mycobacterium jinjuense. The sequence goes on along the minus strand of NZ_CP142362.1, from coordinate 11,009 downwards.
CGACTGTCACGCACCAATGCGCGCTCGATTTGGACACCGTCGAAGACAGCTGGGCCAGTGGTAGGCCTCAGGTTCTGTCCGACAGGCGGTTTCAATCGCGCGCGGTCGCCCACCCTCACCGCGAAGACAGGAAATCCTGCCCACACACGAGGAGATTCTGTCCTCGCGGCGATTACGACGGCCGCGTCGGCTCGCAATCATTTCTCTCAACGCACCCCGCGCCACTCCCGAGAGGAATCCGAGATGACCAAGTCAACCACCCGCCCGCTGTCCCGCCTCCAGTACGCCGTCATGCTCCTCGGCGTCCTGGCTGCCTTCGTCTTCGCCCCGGCGACGGCGTTCGCCACCGACAACGAGCCCGGCCCCGGCGGCGGCGGATGTACCTACACCGACGCCGACGGCTACGACATCCCGATCGACGAGGGCCAAGACGTCTTCGTCGACGGCAAGATCGTGTCCTGCCGCGGCGGATCGATCGTCGTCACCACCCCGCCGAAGGCCGGCGTCCGCGGTGTCCGGCCGCAGCTCGTGACCCCGAATCTCCCGGTCTTCGCCGCTGCGCCCTGAGCGTCGAAGGTTCAGAATCGGCCCGCCAGCCGCACGGTGGCGGGCCGATTCGGCACGCGATCTGCCGGGGCGGGCGCACATGCGCAGTAGATTCACCGCATGCCGAGTTTGACGGCACATCGCGGCGGCGGGGGAGTCACGCAATGGCCGGTGACGTAGCGGTCATCGGGGCTGGGCCCGGCGGGCTCGTCGCGGCGCGTTGGCTCATCGCTCAAGGCTTCGAGCCGACGATCTACGAACGGGGCACGAGCCTCGGCGGCCAGTGGACGGGGGAGCCGGGCCGCAGCGGCGTGTGGCCGACCATGCACACGAACACCAGCCGCATCCTGACTGCCTTCAGTGACCTCGAGCCCGGCAGCGGCGTGGTCTTTCCCGGCAACGACGAGATTCTCGGCTACCTCCACCGCTACGCCGAGATGCTCGGCCTGGCAACACGAATCCGGTTCGCCGCGGCCGTGACGAGCATTCGCCGCGACGACGGCGGCTGGCTGGTGAGCACCGCACGCGGAGAGCAGACGTACGAGCGCGTCGTCGTGGCGACCGGACGGTTCCAGTCGCCCGTCGTTCCGGCGGTCGATGGGTTGGAAACCTTCAGCGGGCCGGCTGGGGCCATGGCGACCTTCGACTACCGCGAGCCGACCCCCTACCGCGGTAAGCGCGTCCTCGTGGCGGGCTGCGCCGTCAGCGCCTTGGAGATCGCCGCCGAATTGGCTCAACGCGGTGCCGCCCGCGTCGTGGTCACCCAGCGCCGTCAACGCTATGTGCTTCCCAAGTTCGCAGGCGGCGTTCCGTCCGATCACCGGATCTTCACCCGGTACGGGGCGTTGGCCGACGAAACACTGCCGGTGGCCGAGATCGACCGCCAGCTCAAGGAGATCGTCGTCGAAGCAGGAGGAAGCCCGCAGCAGTACGGCGCGCCGGCACCCGATACCTCTCTGATGGCTGCCGGGATCACGCTCAGCCAGTACTACCTGCCCCTGGTGGGCGAGGGCAGGATCGAGGTGCGGCCGTGGATGAGGTCGGTGGCGGGCACGACCGTGACGTTCACCGACGGATCTGCCGAACAGTTCGACGGCATCCTCTTCGGCACCGGCTTCAAGCTGTCGATGCCGTTTCTGGACAACGGAATCCGCGTAACCATGGACATGGACGCCGGCCACCTCGACACTGATCGTCACACCTTCCATCCCGACCTGCCCGGCTTGGCGTTCATGGGTATGTGGGATCAGTCCGGCGGATATTTCGTGCCGCTCGAGTTGCAGGCCCGCTGGATCGCCTACACCTGGGGCGGGGTGATTGCGCCACCGAGCGATGCCGAGCAGCGCGCTACGATATCGGCCTACCGCTCGCGTCGAGGCCTGCCGCAGAAGACGCGAATGAATCTGGCGGCGGTGACCTTCGCCCGGGCCGCAGGCGTCGAACCGGCACTGGACAACTGGCCGGAGTTCCGCCGCGCCCTGCTTTTCGGGCCTCTCGCGCCGAGTTGCTTTCGCCTCGAAGGTCCCGATGCGCTGCCGGAGGCGCCGACTCGGTTCGCCCGGGACGTCGCCGCTTTCGGGGCGATCACCTCGGCGGCCCTCACCGACCGCGAACGTGCCCAGTGCGCATTGCTCGAGCCGGGGAACTGACCACGCGCATCGCGTAGTACTACTCACGCCGACCGACCACTTCACAGGGCATCCTGAACCCATGTCGCTCACCAAGCCGCTGCCCGGCGCCGATGAACTCGCCGCCGAGACCCCGCCGACCCGCGACCGCGCAGTCGACGTCGCCCGGCTGACCGCTCTCGTCGTGGTCATGTTCGGCCATTGCGCGCTCCTGCTGGCGACCATCGACGTCAACGGAGTCCGGATCGGCAACATCCTCGGGGCGATCCCCGCGCTCACCCCGGTGACGTGGGTCGTACAGGTCATGCCCCTGTTCTTCCTCGCCGGAGGGGCCGCGGGCGCATACGGCTGGCACGCAGGCAAGTCATGGGGCACATGGCTGGTCGCACGCGCGCAGCGGCTGTGCCGACCGGTCTTCTGGTACCTCGCGGCGTGGGCGGTCGGCCTCCTCGCGGTGCGGTTGGCCCTCGGCACAGAATCAGCGGCGGACCTCGGCCGCGAATCCGTCGCGCTGCTGTGGTTTCTCGGTGTGTACCTCGTCGTGCTCGCGTTCGTGCCGGCCTTGACCCACCTGGCGAGGGGCCGGGACGTCGCGCTGGTCGTCGGCGGCCTGTTGGCCGCCGCCGCGGTCATCGACGCGATCCGGCTCTATATCGGCACACCGATGGCGGGTCTGGCGAACTTCGTCATCGTGTGGCTGATCCCGGTCGTGTTCGGCGTCGGCTATGCACGCGGGTTGATCAGGCGGCGTACGGCGCTCGTGGTGGCTGCCGGCGCGCTCGCCGCGCAGGCCTTGCTGGTGCTGGCCGGGCCCTACGAGATCTCGCTCGTCGTCACCGGCACCGAACAGTTGTCGAACGTGTCGCCTCCCACGCTGCTGCTCGCGCTGCACTGCACCTGGATGTCAACTGTCTTCGTCGCCTGCGCCGGGATGATCCAGCGGTGGGCCCAGCGGCCGCGGGTCTGGTATGTCGTGGCGACCGGGAACGGGGGAGCGATGACGCTGTACCTCTGGCACATCGTGGCGATCGCCATCGCCGCGTTCCTTTTGCACGCGGTCGGCCTCGATGCGTATGACGTTGATGCACCGTACTTTTGGGTTCTGCTGGCGCTTCGGGCGGCCGTGTTCGCCGTCGTCATGTTCGCGATGTTCCGCCTGCTCGCACCGCTCGAGCATCGACCACTCCCGTGGTGGGACGCGACCGTGGGGGCGACCGGTGTGCGCTCGGCCACCGCCGGGGTGCTGATCGTGGTGGCGGGGGTGGCGCTGCTGCTGCTGGCTAAGAACGGCATGACCGGAACGCTGGGCGCGGCGATGCTGGGCTGCTTTACTGCGTCGGCTGCGATGGCGCGGGCCATGGCGCGGCCTTAGGCCGGGTCCGCACCCGCTGCGGCCACCAGAACCAGCGGCCGAGCAGCGCGGCGATCGACGGTGTCATGAACGCGCGGATCACCAGGGTGTCGAACAGCAACCCCATGCCGATGGTCGTCCCGACCTGCGCCACGACCGTCAGTTCACTGATCACCATCGAGATCATCGTGAACGCGAAGACCAGGCCCGCCGCCGTCACCACTGATCCGCTGCCGCCCATGGCGCGGATGATTGCGGTGTTGATCCCCACGGGTAGTTCTTCCTTCAACCGGGCGACCAACAGCAGGTTGTAGTCGGCGCCGACGGCCAACAGGATGATCACCGCCATGGCCATGACCATGAACTGCAGTTCGATACCGAGAATGTGCTGCCAAACGAGGACCGACAGCCCGAACGACGCCCCGAGGGACAGCACCACGGTGCCCACGATGACCGCGGCCGCGATCAGGCTGCGGGTGATGATCAGCATGATCGTGAAGATCAGCGCCAGCGCGAGGATGCCCGCGATCATCAGGTCGTAGTTGTTGCCCTCCTGCATGTCCTTGAACGCCGCAGCGGTACCGCCGACGTAGATTGTCGACCCTTCCAGCGGTGTGCCTTTTATCGCTTCCTTGGCGGCCTGTTTGATGGCGTCGATGCGTTCGATGCCGTCGGCGCTGAGCGGGTCACCCTCGTGTTGGATGATCATCCGCACCGCGTGACCGTTCGGCGAGATGAAGTTCTCCATCCCGCGTTTGAACTCTGCGTTGTCGAAGATCTCCGGCGGCAGGTAGAACGTGTCGTCATTCCACGAGTCGTTGAAGGCATCGCCCATCGCCGATTGGTTCTCACCGAGTGCGGCCTGCTGATCCTGCAACCCCGACTGGCTGGAGTGCATGGTCAACATCATGTGGCGCATCGTCTTCATCGACTCGATCTGCTCGGGCATCAGCGCCAGCAATTGCGGCATCAGCGCATCGAGCCGCTCCAACTCCGGGAGCAAATCCTGGACCCTGTCGGTCAGCAAGTTCGTTCCGTCGATCGTGTCGAAGATCGACCGTGTCATGGCGCAGACCGGAATGTTGAAACAGTGTGGTTCCCAGTAGAAGTAGTTGCGGATCGGGCGCAGGAAGTCATCGAGATCGGCGATGTGGTCCCGCAAATCGGCGACATCGGCGGTCATGGTCCGGGTCTTCTCGACCATGCTGTGCGTCGTGGCGTTCATCTCGCCCATCAGCGTCATCATTCTGGTCATCGTGTCGATGTTGGTCTGCATCTCGTCGGCCTGCACCAGCATGTCGGCCATCCGGTCCTGCATGTACTTGCGGTTCAGGTCCTGGTTGACGCCGCTGAGGCTGAGCTGTGCCGGAATCGTGCTGAACTCAATGGGTTTGCCGTTGGGACGCGTGATCGCCTGGACCCGCGAGATGCCCGGCACCCGGAAGATGGCCTTCGCGATCTTGTCGATCACGAGGAAGTCCGCCGAGTTGCGAAGATCGTGGTCGCTTTCGATGAGCAGCAACTCGGGGTTCATCGTGGCGGGGGAGAAGTGCCGTTCGGCCGCGGCGAAACCCTGGTTGGCGGGGAGGTCGGCGGGCAGATAGAGGCGGTCGTTGTAATTCGGCTGGTAACCGGGCAGCGTCAGCAGGCCGACGAGTGACAACGCAATCGTTCCGAGTAAGACTGGCCCGGGCCAGCGGACGATGGCGGCACCGATCTTCCGCCAGCCGCGGATGCGCATGGCGCGCTTGGGTTCCAACAGCCCGAACCGGCTCGCGACAGTGATGATCGCCGGTCCGAGCGTCAACGCCACCAACACCGCGATGGCCATTCCCACCGCCAGCGGCACACCCAGCGACTGGAAGTAGGGCAGGCGGGTGAACGAGAGGCAGAAGGTCGCGCCGGCGATGGTCATGCCCGAGCCCAACACCACGTGAGCGGTGCCATGGAACATCGTGTAGAAGGCCGACACCCGGTCTTCACCGATGGTGCGCGCCTCTTGATATCGCCCGATCAGGAAGATCGCGTAGTCGGTGGATGCGGCGATCGCGAGCGTGACGAGGAGGTTGGTCGCGAACGTCGACAAGCCGATCAGCTCGTGGTAGCCGAGAAACGCCACCACACCACGAGTGGCGGTCAGCGCCAAAAAGACCATCACCAGCGTGATGAGCATGGTCGCGATCGACCGGTAGACAAGCAGCAGCATCGTGATGATGACGGCGAACGTGACGTACTCGACGATGCGGACGCTGCGATCGCTGGCGATCTGCTGGTCGGCTATCAGGGCCGAGCCGCCCGTCACGAAGACCTTCAACCCCGGTGGCGGCGGAAGACCGTCGACGATCTTCTCGACGGCGTCCACCGATTCGTTGGACATCGCCTCGCCCATATTGCCGGCCAGATAGGCCTGGACGTACACCGCCTTACCGTCGGCGCTCACGGCCGCCGCCTCGGTCAGCGGGTCGCCCCAGAAATCTTGAATGTGCTCGACGTGCTTGTCGTCGGCTTCGAGCCTGTCGACCAGCTCGTCGCAGTACTGCCGTGCATCGTGACCCAACGGCTGCTCGCCCTCGAGGACGATCATCGCTGCGCTGTCGGACTTGAACTCCTCGAAGACCTCGCCGACGCGCTTCATCGCGATCACCGACGGCGCTTCCGAGGGGCTCATCGAGACCGACCGCATCTGGCCGACGACCTCGAGTTGCGGCACGCTCACATTGAGCAGCACGATCAGCGCGATCCAACCGACGATGATGGGAAGGGCCAACCGCCGAATCCACTTGGCCAGCGGCGACCGCCGGAAGTGATCGGTCTGCTCGGGCGACTGCACGGCGGGAGCGCTCACCAGAACCTCACCTCGGCGCAGCTCCTCCCTAGGGTGTCAGGACCGCCTTAGGCCTACCAGACGAGGCCCTCCGAACGGTAGTCAGATGCGGCCGGCAGCGAACTCCGCAGCTTGGTTAACCAATCCCGCCTGAACATACGCGCCGTGCGCGCCCATGTCCCGCCCACCCTCGAAGCAGATCGGGTCGTTGGGCACGCACAGGTCGATGGTCTTGGCGACATAGTCCACTCCCACCGCGGGCAGCGGTCCCGGCGACAACCGGTCGGCAAAACTACTGCGCGGACCCCCGAACAACGCGACGGCAGCGACATTCGGAGCCACCGTCGGCGGCATTGCGGCGGTTGCGACATCCATCACGGCGGCACCTTGGGAGTAGCCACCGAGCACCATGCGGGTGGCGGGACAGCCGGCTGCCACAGACTGCACGTGCGCGCGGGTATCCTCGGCTCCGGCGCGGGTGCTCGCAGCAAAGTCCCGACCGGCCGGATAGTCGACCGCGTACACGCCCACCGAACGGTCACCCAACCGCGAACGCAACGAGTCGACGAATGCCTGTCCGATGCCTCCCACCCCCGGCGGCTCGGTGGTGCCGCGGGCGAAGACGATCTCGACGTCCGGGCACGGCGCCGCCGCGGCACTGGGAACCTGGATCAGGACGGCCGGCATAATCGCGGCGACCAGGCCCGCCACGCGATTGGCATGAGCGCTCATACGGGTATGTCGCTGCCGGACGCCGAAACGTCACAGGCGCCGGACGACCGTATCGAAGAGGCCGGTGTGAGGCGCGGCTACCAGTTCCAGACGTCGGGCTGGCTGGGCGGGTAGTTCATGCACACCTCGGTAGCGTGCGCGACGACGCCCTTGTTGTTGAAGAAGAGCTTGGCCCAGTTACCCCAGCGGGTGGCCATCTGCTCGTAGTAGACGTTGGTCGCCGTGTTCTCCGAGTACTGCCGACGCGCCGGGTAGTCCAGCGAGAAGAACCAGTAGATCCGGTCGCGCGCACCCTTCTGAACATCGAGGGGCCGGTTCTTGTAGTCGATCATGTACCGCTCGTAGTAGAACGGATCCTCGTCACGAACGGCCGCCATGTACTGGTCCACCGTGCAGGTGGTCCTCAGCATCCGATTCGGGATCGGATAGTCGTCGGTGGCGTCCGCGGACGCGACCCCCGGAAAGATCATCGCCGCGCAGCCGAGGACGGCCATCGCGAAGCTCGCTTTACGAAACACTGCAGGACTCCTCGTTATCGGTCGCGTGCTTGGTCCAGGATGGGCAGCAAGTCGGGGCAGTAGAAGCGCAACGCCCCGGCCAGGAACTTCCAGGACTGATCGGTGCTGTTCTGACCGCGCGCCAGTTGTTTCTGCACGAACTGCGCCGACGCGAAGGCATCCTTGTCGAGACCCTTTCGCTGCCGCTTACAGGTGATCTTGCCGATCCAGGCGTTGTAGTCCTTCTGCCCGTAGATCCCATAGGTGTGCAGCTCGTTGGAAAAGTCGGTGTCGGGGTCCGCCTGAGCGGGCGCCGCCAACACCAGTGCCGCCGCCGCAGCAGCTATCCCGGCTATCAGCCGCTTCATGACTGTGCTCCTTCCCCCCCTGACAGTGTCAATTCCCTAGATTTCGGCCACGGTGCAGGTATCGGCCGTTCTCGCACCCGTTGTGGCCACCAGAACCACTTACCCATGAGCGCCGCGATCGACGGCGTCATGAACGCCCGGATGACAAGAGTATCGAACAACAGGCCAAGTCCGATGGTTGTTCCGACTTGTCCGATGACTGTGAGTTCGCTGACCGCCATCGACATCATGGTGAAGGCGAACACCAGGCCGGCCGACGTGACGACGGAACCGCTGCCACCCATCGCCCGGATGATGCCGGTCTTGATGCCGGCGTGCAGCTCTTCCTTCAGCCGCGACACCAGTAGCAGGTTGTAGTCCGCGCCCACCGCCAACAGGATGATGATCGCCATCGCCATCACCATCCAGTGCAGTTCGACGCCGAGGATGTGCTGCCAGATCAGGATCGACAAGCCGAACGACGCGCCGAGCGAAATCACCACGGTCCCGACGATGACCGCGGCGGCCACCACGGCGCGGGTGAGGATGAGCATGATCGTGAAGATCAACGCCAACGCGAGGATCGCCGCGATCATCAGGTCGTAGCTGTTGCCGTCGGCCATGTCCTTGAACACCGCGGCGGTACCCGCGAGGTAGATCGTGGAGCCTTCCAGCGGCGTGCCCTTGATGGCTTCCTTGGCGGCCTGCTTGATCGAGTCGATCCGCGCGATGCCCTCCGGGGTCATCGGGTCGCCGTCGTGGGCGATGATGAACCGCACCGACTTGCCGTCCGGCGAGATGAAGTTCTCCATGCCCTTCTTGAACTCTGCGTTGTCGAAGACCTCCGGCGGGAGGTAGAAGGAGTCATCGTTCATCGACGCGTCGAACGCGTCACCCATGGCAGTCGAGTTCTCCTGCATGGCAGCCATCTGGTCCTGCAGACCTTTTTGCGACGAGTACATCGTCAACATCATCGTCCGCATCGTCTTCATCGTTTCAATCATGGGTGGCATCAGCGTGACCATCTGCGGCATCAGCTGGTCCAGCCGCTCCATATCGGGCAGCAGGTTCTGGATGTCGTCAGTCATCGTGTTGATGCCGTCGAGGGTGTCGAAGACCGACCGGAACGCCCAGCAGATCGGGATGTTGAAGCAGTGCGGTTCCCAGTAGAAGTAGTTACGGATCGGCCGGAAGAAGTCGTCGAAGTTGGCGATGTCGTCGCGCAACTCGGCCACGTCGGCAGTCATGTCCTTCATCTTCGTGACCATGCTGTGCGTGGTGGCCGCCATCTCCTCGGTGAGCGCCGACATTCGTTGCATGTTGGCGATGGTCTTGGACATCTCGTCGGCCTGCACCAACATGTCGGCCATTCGATCCTGCAGATACTTCTGGTTCATCTGCTGGGTAGTGCCCTGCATGCTGATCTGGAACGGGATCGACGTGTGCTCGATCGGCTTACCGTCGGGCCGGGTGATCGCCTGCACGCGGGAGATTCCGGGCACGCGGAAGATCCGTTTGGCGATCTTGTCGATGACCAGGAAGTCCGCGGAATTGCGCAGGTCGTGATCGCTTTCGACCATCAGCAGCTCGGGGTTCATCCGAGCCTGCGAGAAGTGCCTGTCGGCAGCCGCGTACCCCTGGTTGGCCGGCAGGTCGGCAGGCAGGTAGTTCCGGTCGTTGTAGTTGGTGCGATAGCCGGGCAGGGCCAGCAGACCCACCAGCGACAATGCGATCGTCGCGACCAGGATCGGTCCGGGCCACCGCACGACGACGGCGCCGATCTTGCGCCAGCCCCGCACCCGCATCGCCCGTTTGGGTTCGAGCACCTTGCCGAACCTGCTGGCGAGACTGATGATCGCGGGCCCGAGCGTCAGGGCGGCGAACACCGAGGTGACCATGCCGATGGCCAGCGGTACGCCCATGGTCTGGAAGTACGGCAGCCGAGTGAAGCTCAGACAGAACAGCGCACCCGCGATGGTCAGACCCGACCCCAGCACCACGTGCGCGGTGCCGTGGAACATCGTGTAGTACGCGGACTCCCGGTCCTCTCCGGCGCCACGCGCCTCCTGGTAGCGGCCGGTCAGGAAGATCGCGTAGTCGGTCCCCGCGGCGATCGCCAGCGTCACGAGGAGGTTGGTGGCAAACGTCGAGAGCCCGATGATCTCGTGGTAGCCGAGGAACGCCACCACGCCGCGAGCCGCGGACAACTGCAGCACGACCATCACGAGCGTCAGCAGCACCGTGATGATCGACCGGTAGACCAGCAGCAGCATCGTGATGATCACCGTGAACGTGAGCGCCTCGATCATCCGCATGCTTCGGTCGCCGGCGATGTGCTGGTCCGCCGCGAGCGCCGCCGGACCGGTCACATAGACCTTGACGCCGGGCGGTGGCTGCATGCCGGCAACAAGGTTCTGCACCGCCTCGACCGACTCGTTGGCCAGCGCCTCACCCTGGTTTCCGGACAGATACACCTGGACGTAGGCGGCCTTGCCGTCGCTGCTCTGCGCGCCGGAGGCGGTCAGTGGATCGCTCCAGAAATCCTGGACGCTCTGGACGTGCTTGGTGTCCGCCTCGAGTTCGGCGACCATTTCGCCGTAGAAGGCGCGGGTGTCCTCACCGAGGGGTTCTTCGCCCTCGATCACGATCATCGCCGAACTGTCGGAGTCGTATTCCTGGAAGACGTGGCCGACGCGCTTCATCGCGATCATCGACGGCGCGAAGTCCGGGCTCATCGACACCGCGCGCATCTGGCCGACGGTTTCCAGTTGCGGCACAGTGACATTGACGATGGCGATGATCGCGATCCAGCCCAGGATGATCGGGATCGCCAGCGCGCGGATCGTGCGCGGGATGAAGGGCCGCTTGGCGTGCCTCACGGGCGGAAAGGCCTCGGTGGGGGCCTCGCTTTCGGGTGCGCTCATGCGGATTTCACGAAGCAGAAGGTCTGAGCGCTCACGCCGGTGGAGGTTCTCTCGTCCTTGACTTCGTCATCGACGGTGATCCGGCAGGTGATGCTGGCGCCGTCGCCCTGGGCGACGATGTTGGGGGCAGCCGACGGCGCCGTGGTCTGCAGCGTCAGCG